>NZ_CP178830.1:0-33043 GCF_033042785.2 Bacteroides hominis
ATGGCGACCAACGACATCACCCTCTATATTCCTCCTACGGAGGAAGAAGTAATGTTAATCCAGCCGAATAACGTAACATTCGGCCAGTACTCTGTGACCGAGTGGCAAGAAAACCTCCTGACGCTCATAAGCGACCAGATCCAGCAACACATGACCAGGGAAAAACAACTGCCTAAAGACCTCTTTAACCAGCCTGTCGTCGAGATCAAATGCGACGAAGCCGGGGGGAAGAACAACAAGAGCAAAGT
Source organism: Bacteroides hominis (assembly GCF_033042785.2). NCBI lineage: Bacteria > Pseudomonadati > Bacteroidota > Bacteroidia > Bacteroidales > Bacteroidaceae > Bacteroides > Bacteroides hominis. Next base: position 249 of record NZ_CP178830.1, read on the forward strand.
TCTGAAAGAGGCTATCGCCATGATGCGGAAAAACTTTTCCTTTCGCTGGGTGCATCCCAATATCCACCAGACGGTGGAAACGTTCGGGGTGGTGATAACGACGGTACACAACATCAAAGGCACAAACCGGGTAGCCCTGACGCTCAACCCCTGGGCGATCCCTTTCCTGCTCTACTACGGTACGGGTGTCGGCGGTACAAGGTACGGGAAGAACATCGCCTTAACCCTCCGGGGCAATTACACCAAGCGGCTCTACAAGATCATTTGCAGCCAACGGGACAGACGGGAGTATTATTACTCGATCGACCAATTCTGCAAAGACCTGGAGATCCCGGCCTCCTACTCGAATGCACAGATCGACCAAAAGGTTTTAAGGCCTGCACAGACACGAATCAAGGAAAGCGAGGCCGATGTATGGTTCGATTACAAATTCATCTGCAAAACGCCTAAAAAGGGGCAAAAACCGAAAGCCGACACGATTATCCTGTTCATCCATGCGAGAAATCCCCAAGAACTGCGAGGCGACCAGCAACAACAATACTCGTTCGTTTACCGTTGGGTTTACGGTGCTTTAAGCTATCCGAGCGACAACACCCCGGTAAGGGCACTCGACAAGATCCTGGAAAGCGGACGGCTGAAAGACGTGTACGACCGTTGTGCATATTACGACGATAAGGTTTGCAGCGGTGAAATGAGTACAGCCCACGCACAAAATTCACTGGCAAAGATGCTGCGTGAGGATTTCGGTATCAAGGCCAGGGGGAAAAAGAAAGATCCCGACCTGTTTGGTTAAATCCGGAAGATTTTCTATATTTGTGTGCGGCCGGGGTGGTTCCCGTCCGTCTGGGGGCTGACGGCTATTGCACGTCAAGCCTTAAAAGTGGGGCGAATTGACGTATTACGACATCCCCACTTTTTCATATACCCCTATATTGTAATGCACATTACAATAATACTAAAATACTAAGATTAGTATAGACTTATCTTAGTATTTTAGTAAAACGAGTATGCTTGAAATCTGCCTCCGGCGGGGTTTTTACTGGGGGCTTCTGACCTTTGCACTGTTTCCTATTGTTCCGTAAAATCAGTGTCGCACAGTCCGCACCTTAACACCAGCCCGGATTTTCCCCACACGTTACAGCCGCACCCACAGGTGTATTTCTTCCGCTTTCCGCTTTTGCTCTCCCCCTCGTCCGGATCTTCCGGTTCTTCCGTTTCGTCCCCGTCGCTTCCGGCGATGCGGATCGGCCGGGTAGGTACGGCCGCCAAAGTCGGCTTGTACCTAAGCCGCAAGTTTTGCAGACCCTCCCGGCTTAGCGTATTGAAAACCTGCTCGAACTTCCCTCCCGGAATGATATAATGCGTAATGCTCTGGCCTGTCCTTTTGCCTCCGGCCTCCCCGGTGTCGGACGGCATCAGTCCGACCTGGATCATCTTGTCAGCCCATTGCGAATTATGATACCCTCCCCGGCTCGGCCTGCCGAAATCCTCCTGCCACAAATGGCACATTTCATGTACCAGGGTAGAATGCCAGTCCCGATCTTCCCGGTTCATAAAATCGGGGTTGATGCTGATCTCGTGAACGACCTTTTTTTCCTGCCCGTCCCCTCTCCAACGGTTGGCGGCGAAAAAGCCGAACGCCCCACCGTGACGGGACATATTCACGATACATTCCGAAAGCTCACCGTTAAAAATTGCGTCGTTGTAAAACTGATACAAGTCGTCCAACGTCTTAAACTGGATCGTCGTTATCATAAGCCTTTTGTTTTTCAATCTGAATGCAAAGATACGGATATTTTTGTAATGTACATTACAAAAATACTAAAATACTAATATTAGTATAACCGGATATAAAAGATACCCATTTTACTAAAATACTTGAATAAGTACACGTTACGTTTACAAAATACACTACTGTAATGCGCATTACAAAAATACTATTTTTAGTATTTACTAAAAAAAGCGCATCTATCCCAAAGATTATTCGAGAGATTTTTTTATCTTTCGGCCGAAGAATCCCGGAACGGAAATATTAAAAATATCCACGTTCCCAATAAACCATATACGCCCATGTTTCCAAATTACAAAGACTTTCAGATAGCTGTTTACTACACGCTGGGAAAAGCACTTCCCAAGCATATAGAGGAAGTGCAGACGGAGATCATCGAGAATTTCGATATAAAATACAATTCCCCCATGCTCGCACACCCGTTACTGCGTACCCCCATTTACGAGAAAATCATCCTCCGTATATTAGATACAATGGAAGATTTAAAAGAGATCCGCTTTTCCGACGACCGTACCCATGTCGTCCTTACCGGAAGGGGTAAACATCTCCTGGACGAGTACGAGAATGAAATGAATCAGAGGTTGCCTTTCATCATAAGCCGTAAAAAGTTCAAACGTCACACCCAAGAAGAGTTAGCTAAGGCATACCGGGAACTCAATGAATATCCCGATTAGTTTTTCTCCCAGGATTGAGCGTACGAACTAAAATACTAAAAGTAGTATCTACTATTTTTAGTAGATGTAGTATCAAACGAAACGTTTCTTTAAGGCGATGATCGGGTTTATCATCGTCTTGTACATTTCCAGGGGTTCACCCATAAGCTCGCACCGGATTAGGTGTATCAGCCTCTCGTCTTTCGGATCTGTCGGCTGCGGCTGGCAGTCCTTTCCCGTCCTGGTCTGATCCTCCAGTTCGGCCACTAAAATATACTGGAGCGTAAAGATGTCGGCCACGGTTTCCACCTCTCCGGCCACCTGTCGGTATAACTTCCGGTACTCCGGCCAACGTTCGGTATCATAGATATTCGCCTCGATATAGGCGTTTATCTGCGGAGTGGTGGCCGTCTGCTCGATTTCCACACCGGAAAGCCTGCGGATCACCTCTATTTTAAGTTTTTTCCCGGTAAACTTCTGTTTCGGCCTTAACCCGTATTGCGGCATTTCCCCCAGGGAGATAAACGGCTCTTTATCCCCCTTTCTCCGGTAAATGAAATATTCCGCTATCATCGTTCGGGGATATTCAAAACGTGATCCACTAACAGGGCTTTGTCCTCCGGATTTGCCTTTATCCAGAACAGCGACCAATTCAAGGCGTTTCCATACTCGTTAATACCGTTTTCCCGGACGGTCTGCCCGGCTGTCGGGGAAATCCCTTTCAGGCATGAAAGCGCATTATTATTGCCAAACATGGCATATCTGTTAAAGGCTTCCAACTCGAAAGGATAAATATCAAACCTTTTCTTTCCCTGGACGACCTGCGCAACAATCCGGCTATCATAGTCCGGATATTTGTCGGGTTCGACCTTAATCCCCAGGTTCTCCAGCAAAGCCCGGTTTATCCGATCGTCCGTCCCCAAATAAAACTGAAAGAAATCCCCGTCATACCCCCTGTATTTGCCTAAAAGATGCGCATACAGTTCCGCATCCACTTTTCCGTAAATACAACTCTTTATAAAATCCTCGTCGATACGGTTTCCTGCTATCGCATTGGAAACAACATCAATAATCTGTATAATCTTCGGTTTGTTCATATTACATTATTTTATCTACAAATATATATCTATCCAATCAAAAAACGCATTATCAGAGCTATGAAAGCGAAACGGAGTGTAGCGGCAAAGCGTTTTTTGGTTCTTTTTGGGGCGAGTGCCAAAAAGAACTCCCCCCGAAAGGCTGTCCCCCTTTCGGGGGATCTTCCTTGTATCATGCCACCTGTTCCGCTTCATCTGCTGCCGTTTCCTCGCTTTCTACGGAGATATTCAGTTTCCCGGCTATCATCTTGACAATTTTCATAGCGTCGGCCAGTACGTTTAAAATGAACTTGGGTTCTTCCCGGATCGCCTTTATCCAGCTTTTCAGATAAGCTGCGTTTTCAGTGCGTATATGTTCGGCTATCCCGAAAAACATTCCTGCCAGGGCTGCGGCGAACTCGGCCGTTAATTCCTCCTTGCCGTATTCCTCTGATCCGAACGGGTGCGCAAGATCCCGGTTCAATCGGGTGGGGTGTCCCGTGGAATGTCCCATTTCATGCAGAAGCGTTTCGTAAAAGCTCTGCATATCGACGAACTGCGAGCGAAGCGGCACTACGATATAATCGGCTAAAGGAGAATAGAAAGCCCTGTCGCCTTGCTGCTCCCGTATCGGGCAAAACCAGCTTTTCGCCTCCAGCATGGCGTCTATTTCGGGGTGCGCCTCTCCGGTTGTCCCGTCGGGCTGCTCTGCCTGTCCCCCTCTGAACTTCTCCCTTAACGCTTCCCATTCTTCCGGCCTCACGTCCGAAAAATTGGTCTGATCCAGGTTAAAGACCGAGTAATATTTATAGGTCGGTATAACGTTGTATTCCTGTTGCTGCTCCCGGCTTAACGCCTTGTATTCCTCAAAGGTTATTTTCTTGCGTGTTTCCTTGTGGTACACGTAGAAAAGGAAGTAATAGACCGGAAACGATTTCGATCCTTTCAGCACGGAGATCCCGGCCTCTTTCGCCTGGTTGAATGTCATAAATACGGGTGTCTGGTACTGGAATTTCTCGCAAAGGAAAAGAAGTAAAAAGGCGTTACCTCCGGCGTACCTGCGTCCTGTGAGGTTCTGCGGAAAGAAATTGCGTGTATTCGCCGCAATGGTGATCCAGGGCTTTTGCCAATTGTCCTCTACCTGCTGGATCTTCTCGATCATCAAATTTGCAAACTGTTGCGCTGCCTTGTCGAAATAATCAGTTTTCATAACTACGTCCCCCGTTCTTTATCCTGGTGGGTGAGCCAGTTCTAAAGGTTGTTATCTCTTTTTCTATACCTCTAATATAGCACTTTTATTTGAGATATGCAAGTATTTAAACAACATTTAACTAACTATTTATCAGATAATTATATGAAAAAGTAGTATTTTAGTATATACTAAATTTAGTATTTACTACCTGATTTTTTCCGATAGTAAACTCCCCACCTCGCACCCTCTCCCCCCCAAAAAACCTTGCGGATGCCTAAGATTCCGATGTTTTTGTATCAAGACAACCTCATTTTGGTTTTTCGGGGCTGTCGGTGTGGTCATCTTGCGTTTACCTTGAGTTCCGAGGGGTTTTTGTATGAGAACACCCCAAACGTTTTTTTCCATAGCACAAGTTTTTTAGGAAAAATACTACCTGGCTTTAGCCAGGCTGGAGATTTTTTCTAAAAGCCGCTTGCGGCTCAACTTGGGATATGGAAAAAGCCGTTTGACCTTTGCAGACAAAAACCCCTCGGAACTCAAGGTAAACGCAAGGCGGCCACGCCGGAAAAACTAAAATACCTCTCTCCCCTGAAAGGGGGGTTAAAACCGGGTTCGACAATCGGCTACCGGAGTACCCGGATTGTGCCGATCAGTGAAAAGTCAGGCGGCTTTTATCCGGCTGGCTTCACCGAACGGCTCTATCCGGAAATAGCCTACCTTAATCGGGTGGGTGGGTGTATTCATGCGTTAGGGATTGCAGTGGAAAGCCCACAGCCTTTAGGCGAGGACTTGGAGGCGGAAAGCCCGACCGTTTACGGGAACGCCCAAATCCTCCAAAAGAAAAGCGTACTAATATACTAAAATACTAAAAGTAGTAAATACTACATTCCAGGGAACAAGCCTCTATTCTTTTTAAAATCAATCCAGAAAAGCCATAAAATCCTTGTATAAACGAGATATACTCCCTATATTTGCGTAGTAATCCCCTGTTGTCCCTGTCGCAAGACAAACTCCAGGGTTTTGTTTTTATATACTCCCCCCCTATACGGTAGCGTATGGATCTTTTTCCTGAATCACCTTTTTAATCTTGAACAGCCGTTCTTTGGTTAGCGGCTTTATAGTTTCCGGATCCTCACCGTCGAATGTTTCCCCGAAGATCAGATCGTCCACCTCCAGGCCATGATTAAAATTCTCCCTGATACAGTCCCTTAGCAACCAAAGGTTTTTGAGGTTCACCCAATCGGCCGTTATGTTCCTGATCCTTCTAAACATGATTATCGCAGTACGAAAATAATGCCCCACATGATCGTAATCATGGCAAACCCGTTTATCCAGATAATAAACATCTATTTCCTGGTTTTCTTCATCCTCCGCGATCCGGCAAAGGCAGAACGGGATCTGCTCCAGTTTATCCCATTCGATATATTCCGTTGATTTCATATTGTCATTATTATAAATATCATTACTTGACCAATGATGCGATTACTTTCGTAAACTCCGAAATATCCCCCTCCACGCTGGCCTTTTCCAACGCTTTCATATATTCTTTTCTACGCTCCACCGGAACAACCGTCCAGTTATAGCCTCCAGACGCAAGCATGGCGTTCAAGACGAACCGTCCCATTCTCCCGTTCCCGTCCATATAGGGGTGAATATACACGAAAAAGAAGTGTCCCAAGACAGCCCTTACCGCCGGGTGCGGCTCATTCTTCAAGAGATCGAAAAGGACGGGCATAGCGTCCCTGACCGCTTTCGGGTTCAACGGGATATGTTGCGATCCCCGTATATAGACCTGCCCGGTACGATAACCCACAAGATCCTCCCTTTGCAAGATCCCCACCGTAACGAACGGCATCCACATCTGCATATACCAGACCGGATGATCCGCCCTTACCGCTTCCCCTGCGTTCTTTCCTTTCAGTATATCGGCGATCGTCCCCCTGACAGCCTGGAACGCCTGGTAATACCCACGTGCCACCAGTGCGTTTTTATGCTCCTTATCTTCTTCCTCCGGCTTCCAGTTCCCGACACGCACTTTCTCGATCAGTTCCGGGGAAACCCTATATCCCTCGATCGAGAGAGAATGATAAGCGTCCTCCGAATACTTTTCATCGACGGATCTCAAATACCCCTCCACGTCATCAATCTTTCCAGGGGCTTCGGGAAACAGTTCTACAACCTTATCCCTCATGTTCTCCCACATCAGGCGCAAGCGTGTGACGTAAGGCGACACCTCATAAACAAGGGGCGTTCGTGGCTGATCCTCGAACGGATCTTCTTCTCTCACGTCATACCCGAACCCCCGCATCGTGGAAACGATGCTGTCGGCGATTTCGCTGTTCCCGATGTTCCGGAACGCCCCGGCTATTCTTCCGGCACGAAGCGAAGCCCCGTTTTTCGTCAGTACCTTTAATATATCGGCAGCGTCCCGTATCATGGCCAGGCAGGTGCGGGCTGCGATCTTCTCCACCTGGAAATATCTCGGCGTGGTATATACCAGGGCTTCGGCAAGCGGATAGAGATTAAGGCCGTATTCCGGCTCTTTATATACCTGATCCGGGATCTCGCTTTGAAACACCAAAAGCGAGGTATCATACATCAGCTTTTGCGTGTTGTTATGGCCTTTCGGCGATTTGATAACCACCTGTACGGGCACGGTCGTTTTCCCCGAATACAGATCCAACGACTGGTCGGCCGTCAAACACCACCGTTCCCCCAGCCGGACGGCCGCATATTTCGCAATAAAATACCAGAATGAGGTGTACCAGACCGTCGTATCCCCCTCTGTTCCCGGCCTGGCCGCAATATACCAGCCTTTCATAACTTCCTGCAACCAGCCGTTATCCAACAGCCGGGTTAAATGCGTCCTCCCTATCTCGGCCGTCCCTTGCAGGACGACACAGCGGTCTTTCTCCTGGAGCTTTCTTAATTCCTCCAGTGAAGCCGCCATTTTCTCCGCCATTGTTGCCATAACCGTTTTTATTTAGATTCTGATTATTTTCGTGCAAATACTCGTTTTTAGGCACGCGCAAATACTCGTTTTTAATTACGTGCATTTACTCGTATTTGTTGCAAAAATACAATATTTGTTCCGATAATCAGCTATTAATGAAGTCTTTTTTTACTTGTTGTATCGTCGAAACGGCCTTTCCCGTGAGCTTCGCCACGTTCCGGATCGAGTAGCCTTTCTTCAACAAGGCGATCGCCTCCCGGTATTCCTCTTTCCTCTGTTCGGCCGTTTTCCGGCTTCCCGGCTTCCGTCCCAGCCTGCCCCCTTTCCGGATGTACAACTCCCGTCCGCTATTAAGGCGGTCAATGATCCCCTGGCGTTCGATTGCGGCCAGTTCCCCCAATAGGGTAGTAATCAGAGAGGACAAGGGGTTTACCGTCTTGTCCGGCCGTAATGTTTCCAGGTTCAAGTTTTGGATATACACGCATATTTTATGCGTGTGCAGCGTATCGAGTGCCTTTAGTATCTCCAGGGTGGAACGCCCCAGGCGTGAGATCTCGGTCAGCAACAGCATATCCACCCGGTTCTGCGGATCTGTGCAGTATTCCAGGCAACGGCTTAAAACCGGGCGTTCGATATTGGCCTTTCGTCCGCTTATCTTTTCCTCAAAGACCGCCGTCACCTCGTACCCCCGTCCGGCTGCGAACCTCTCCAGATCGACAACCTGCCGTTCGGTCGATTGCCTGGCCGACTGCGAGCTTACACGTGAATAGATAACCACATTCATAAGACAAGGGATATTATAACAGGTCAGTTATCACAGCCGCCGGAATATCCAGCTTTGAGAAAGCGAACATCTTTTTCCCCAGATCCTTTAACGAGGCTCCGATATGGTACACGTCCGTTTCATCAACGATCAGGAAACGGTCGTGACTGTCCCGGTACGTCCTGATGTCGATAGGTGGGTACTGGCTGTTATGCCTGTCAAGATCAAGTTGGAGTTGCTGCGTGATACGCTGTGTGTAAATGGTGGCCGAGACACCGACGCTGCGTTTACTCAACATGAGCAAGACCGTTTCGTCCACATAGTTGTCGATAAGCACGATCGAACGCCTGGCCGACTTTACCAGATCGGTGGCGAACTTGTACGCATCGAAAATCTGGCCGTTATAAAAAATGCCTTCGACCGGGGGCAAGGCAGTACGCACGAAAAAATCTATCTTCTCGGTATGTTGAGCGACAGTCCTTTCAAGTTCTGACAAACGTTTATTAATGGAATACCCCTTTAAAAGATAATCCTTTAATACACTATTCGCCCATTTCCTAAAAAGGGTTGCGTTCTTGCTATTAACCCGATATCCTATTGACAGAATCGCATCAAGATTATAATATTTAGTAGTATATCTCTGTTTGCCGTCATTACCCATATGTTCCAAAATGGAACATGTGCTATCTATATCAAGTTCGCCGCTTTTGTAAATGTTGTTCAAATGTTTGGTAATAGCTGGCCTTTTAGTCCCGAACAAGTCGGCTATTTGTTCTTGTGTCAGCCAAACGGTTTCATCTTCCAACCTCACTTCCAACTTGACCGCTTCATCCGGCTGGTATAATATGATTTCTCCCTGTTCCATTGCTTACTTACCTTTTCTTAATTCATCAAGCCTCTGCATCGCACCGCTGAACTTCTCACCAAACATCATATCATCGGGCAAAACAAACCAGGTGGGAATACCTCTCGACTGTGGATTACCTATACATTCATCTTGCCCGTTCTGTTTGCGGTAATCGTCCCATTCACTATAAGCGATGTTCCAACGAATACCTAATTTATAGGTATTTTCCCATTTAATAATAGCCAGTGAATAGGCCGGATCATCTTTGCCGTCATAAATCACTTCTACAACTTCAACCACCCCTTTAGGGGAATTTATAAACTTCGGATTTTTATACGAATAAGTGCTCATGTCTTTTATTTTTTATTTATAGCACACAAAGATACTCAAAAACAAATATATACATATATACATACGTATGATTAACGTATAAAAACATTTATGGTTATTCTAATCTTTGATTAATTCCGGTACAGAAACAAAACGTACCGAAAGACGGAAACAGGATTTATTTCGGTACGCTTCCCCGATCGGCACAAAAAACACGCAAAAAACGAAAAATACTACTTTTAGTATTTTAGTATATTAGTATTTTAACTATATTTGCGGACATGACAACCATTTAAAAAACTGAATTTATGAGCAAAGCAAAAGTAATCTCCGTATTGAATCACAAGGGGGGAGTAGGAAAGACCACAACCACGATCAACCTGGGCGGTGCGTTACGTCAAAAAGGGTACAAGGTTCTTTTGATCGACCTTGACGGGCAGGCCAACCTGACCGAATCGCTGGGCTTCTCCGCGGAGCTTCCCCAAACGATCTACGGCGCGATGAAAGGCGAATACGACCTGCCGATCTACGAGCATAAGGACGGTCTTAGAGTCGTTCCCTCCTGCCTGGATCTCTCGGCCGTTGAAACGGAGTTAATCAACGAGGCCGGGCGGGAACTTATCTTAGCCCACCTTATCAAGGGCCAAAAGGAAAAATTCGATTATATCCTGATCGACTGCCCCCCCTCGCTGTCGCTGCTCACGCTTAACGCACTGACGGCCTCGGATCGGTTGATTATCCCGGTTCAGGCTCAATTCCTGGCAATGCGTGGAATGGCCAAACTTATGCAGGTCGTCCACAAGGTGCAGCAACGTTTGAACTCGGATCTTTCGATCGCCGGGGTCCTGATAACCCAGTACGACGGAAGAAAGAACCTGAACAAGAGCGTTTCGGAACTGGTACAGGAAACATTCCAGGGCAAAGTGTTCAGCACCCATATACGCAACGCCATTACGCTGGCCGAAGCCCCGACACAAGGGCAGGATATTTTTCACTATGCCCCAAAATCTGCCGGGGCAGAGGACTACGAGAAGGTATGTAACGAACTGCTAACAGAAATAAAGTAACCATATGGCAAAGAAGAACGATTTAAAAAACAGTATGTCGGCCGGGCTGACCGGGGGATTAGACAGCCTGATCCAATCCACGGCCGGGCAAAAAGAGGCTCAAAAGCCGAAGAAAGCGAAAACCGTGCATTGTAATTTTGTCATGGACGAAACCTATCACCAGAACTTAAAGCTGATCGCGATCCGCAAAGGCGATTCGCTAAAATCGGTATTGCAAGAGGCTATATCTGACTACTTGGATAAAAACAGTTCCCTGCTATAACAGCGTATCGGGAATATACAGGGCAAACACTCCACAAAAGAAATTCTCCAGGAAAAAGGTACGCAAAAAGCACCCCTACACATCAAAAAGTATATTGAAAATGCGATTCCCTATAAAAAACCCGTTGGCAGGGTTAATCTTGCGTATGTTTAACCTGCCAACGGGTACGATATTAATAAACGTTTGGATTAAGGTTGGACGTTTACGTCTTTATCTGCATCAACCCAGCCTGTTGTCTCTGCATCAAACTGGATCGGATTCAACACAGCCTCTCCCTGATCATCATAACCACCACCGAAAATCAACGTGTAGATATGACGCTTGCCCTGTTCCCATGTATCTCCGAACGGAACATAAATTGTTTTGTATTCGCTTGCTGAACCCAACAGATAAGCTCCGGACTGCCGGATTTTGCAGGCGATCTCCAGATAACATTGCTTCGCATTATCGGCCTCCAACTTGCTTTTGGTGGCTGTTTCGGAAACTTTCCAAGCAGTCAGCTCCTGTGGTATATTCAGCATAGGAGTATTTGTGGTAATATCGGTAGCTTCGGTATTGCTATTGACCGTGATGTTTGCGTTTTTCACTACGGTAAATGCGTGTGGAAATGCTAAATCAGACGAACTCCAACTTCCCGTTCCATCGGCTGCCGCAGGCAATGTGAAGGCGCCGGCAAATTTGAAATTATGAATCTTGATCACGTCGATGTCCACCTGCATGTTATCGTATTGGGTCTTTGCTTTGAATACGACCTGTGACAGAATATGTTTGAAATTAAATTTCACTATTCCGTTGTTCATGTCTTTTGTCTGGCCTTTGGCCATGGCATACATCACGTCGTAGTTTGCATGAGTAGTACCGCTTCCATACTCATCCATGCAGGTATAACTTATCTTTTGGACATCCTTGGTGGCTTCCCAACTATAAAACGCCATCATGTCTTCACTAACCGTTCCGGGATTGAACGCGTAAAAGTCCAAAGCCTCGGTAGGCCAATAACGAAGGTCGCTCGCATTGTCATAATCCCACTTACCATTTTTGTACACGATCTTCACTCCGTCATGTTCAAATTCCGTGTCGTTCTTTCCCATGAAGGCAGTACCATCCGCCGTAAAAGCGAACACGTCGAAATCGGTGTTCTTCAAGTTGGTGTTGGTAGTAGGGGTAGCCCTCGTTTCCGCCGCATTACTTAACACGTTAAAACCAATCGCATTTCGTGAGGAGGTTTCCACATTCGCAATCTCCTCTTCTGAGCAACTCATCAGTAGTACTCCAAAGATTGCCCAAAGCATTACTGTACTTTTTTTCATAAAATGAATAAAATTGTTAATAAATATAATTAATAAAACTCGATTACAACACTATATCCACATTCACATCATCCCAATCATCAACGTCCACATCAAATCCCGGACCGCCACTTCCCGGCTCGGATGGTACCTCATAATCAAAATTCAACACCAGATGCACATCACCGATATGCCCCGCTACCGGGACATCATGCACTTGGTCGCTCACGTCCTGTTCCAATACAGACATGCTGCCTGAACGGTTCTTGAGATACAGCCGGAAAACATTGGGCTCTCCTTCAAGTGCGGAATGTCCAAACGTATAGAATCCGCCTATAATCTGATTCCGTGAAACCATTCCATCAAAGAGCAGGCTCTCCGAAAGATCGGCGGGCAAACTGTCGCCGGACATGTTAAGCGAGCCGGACATGCCGGAAAGAGCGGCCCGCAAATCCGCCACCCTGTCCAGTCCCCGAATTCCGTTCACCTCATACGTGTAGTGACATACCATGTTTACGGGAGTTAGCCGTATTATCTTCGTGCTTCCTTCCGGAATGTCCTTGAGGATAACTCTGTCTATATGGTCGCCACACAGCCAGGGTGGGGTGACGGCCATTGTCTGGTTATCCGGCGACCGAACATCACGCGTATCGGCAGTAAAAAGCGTGTAACTGCCGTTTTCTTTCCAAACCATCCCGTCGGTATCGTAGTTGAAGCAAATTACCCGGTAATCATTCTCGGGGAGCTCCACTTCCCCATCCTCTCCTCCGGGGAAATCAAATATCCACGTGTTGCTTTCATCATCGGTCGGATAAAATACGACCCTCATGCCTTCAGGCTTGTCATGATTGGAAATCTTGGTCCAGTCGAATACTACCCGCACCGTGGCAAAGTGCGGATGATCGTAACATAAATCCTTATGCTCACAAGCCGTCAGTCCCATCCATAAAAATATGAACACCAGACTAAAGCGTATCAGTATCACTGCCTGCCTCCTTTCTTCCGGCTATAATTCCCCCGCCCGATCAACCACACCAAAGAGATACCCGCCTTGGTCGGGCCGAACCAGCGGCGTTTTTTAGTGGTCTGCCATACATAGTGACCGTCCAAAGGGATGTACTCCTTGTACAATCCTCCAAGGTAGCCGATTCCCAACGTGAAATCCACATTGAACCGATGTCCCACAGGTAACGAGTAGCCGTAAGCCACGCCTCCCCCGTAACTCCATTTATCCCCCAAGTAACCTTTCCCACCCAATTCGAAATCATAGGTGACGATCTGCCCGTACAATCCGACATGATGCCCGGAAAACGGTTTTTCCACCGCTCTCCGACCGAACCAGCGGCGCAACTCCACATCTCCCCCATAGATACGCCAATAATTATGCTTCCGATCACTTTTCCACCAGGCATACATCCAATTCCCGGCCACAGACCAGTTCTTTCCGACGTAAAACTCCACCCCTATATTCGGCACAAGCAACGCATCATAAAGCATGTTCGTTTTCACGGCCATGTAAAAAGGCCCATGTTTTTCCCCAGACTGGAAACCGCCCGTTTCTCCACCGAACGGAGAAAGCTTACAAGGTAAGTACAATGTATCATGCAGGTGGGAGATAACCTGCATGGCAGGGAACGACTTCCGTTTCGATTCATACCAAATATACAAACAAGATGCACGAAGATCCGGAAACAAATTCCGATACATGTACCGATATGGGATGCCGTACCGCAAGCGTTTCAATTCATTTATCTTGTTCTCCCCGTTTCCACTTGCTTCCACCTCGGAAACAATACCTTGCAGAAGCTCCACCGTTTCCGATTTACCGGGCATTCCGGGATCATTCTCCACCAAACGCAGCAATCCCCTCCAGTCACGCCCCACGAATACCGACGTTTTCAGCGTGTCGGGTAGCGGCGAGTAACCGCACACGTGATCGAACAAACGTTTCGCCCTTAGTTCAGACAAACGCCTGTTCAGTTCGATGCTCCCCTCGGGGGACGCCGCACCGACCACCATAATCTTGCAGATAGAGAAAGCCGTGTCCGGCCTGTATTCCAATATCCGGCGGCTGATCTTCTCTAACGACCGCCTGTTATCCCGTAAAGAGAGATCTATTTCCGTTCTACCCTTGTGGAAATATATTTTCACGGAATCCCGTGTTTCTTGAGCGGAAACGAAAAGAACGGAACACGATAAAAAAGAAAGGAGAATTACCTTGAAAAGTCTTAAATATAGGTTTCTACACACACTCGTGTGTGTGTGTGTGTGTGTGTGTGTTTATAAAAAAAATCAATATTTCCAACTTTTTTCTGTTTTTTTTGCATATAACTTACTATAAAATATCTGCTACCCCAGAAAGAGCAACTAACCAAAAACCTTTATACTTTTGAAACCTAATATTTTAATTATAAATTCTATACTTACAATTTTGAAAGCCGCAAAGATACATCATTTTTCGAAATTAACAGTTAATACGCAATATTTTCTACATAAAGATACAAAAAAAGAAAGCGATATCGGGGCGTTACACCATAAAAACAACCTATCGGTTATTATAAAATGATATTGCGCACCCGGCTGATCGGTACGGTTCTCCCACCATGCGGACAACATTAAGGTACTGCAAAAGTATCTTTTCATCTGCAAACAAGGATGTTCAAAAAGAACTTGGTATTTCATAAACACTGAATTTAAGATAATAGGGCAAAAAAATAAAAGGTTCGTAAACCCTTTTAGCCAACAATTTGTTATCTTTGTGCGGTCGTAAACCGACCGTGTTTTTACATTTTGAGAAAAAAAGCGTTTAGCTGATTTCTGTGCAAGCGAAAAGTCCAAAAATTGCATTATACACAGAGAAACAGATAAATGCTCCCCGTGATATGCGGGGGGTATCTCCTGTTTGTGTGTATAGGGCTTGGACTCCCTCGCTTGCGGATAGGCGAATGCCCTTCCGCTTTTTTTATGTTTATTGGCTTGGTGTAGGGCACAAGCGAAATCCTTATAGCAATGGAAAAGACACAGCGAAAACAGTCCCTAAACTGCTTGTCAAACACTCCTAAGCTGTTTGACCTCAAAGAACTACTTAGTTCGCTTAAGATCACCCCCGGACAAATGGGAAACATGAAAGGGTTGATATACATCGAAGGGCTGACGGAAAAACAAGTACGCCAAAAATTAAGCCATGCAAAGATCATCGGAACAAATAGATTCGGCATTAATTCCTGCCTGTATTATATCTTCTTTGAGGATGTAAAGGGGAGATATTTGTGCCTGTTTAACGGTGACAGGGAATGTTTCAGAGCGTTGTTTTTCAGTAAGGTATTACTAAATTAACCCCCTATAAGATAGAGTTGTAAAGTTCTTTTCATCCGCAAAATGAAATGAATAGAACGTAATATCTATATTGTTAAAATTTATTAACGGGGTAAATTCTAATTTGTATTTCTACACGCTTTGAATAATAAAATATATACATATTTTTGAACCATTAAAATATAAACTTTATCATGGAAAAAGCAAATATAGGATTTAAAGCCGGGATCATCTTTGAAAAATTAGGAGAAACCGGACTTATAACCATTGCCGAGCTTGCGAGAAGGCTAAATTTTGCGGCTGATGAAACCGCACTCGCCGCCGGGTGGCTCGCACGTGAGAATAAGATATACATCGAACGGCGAAACGGTTTGCTGTATATCAGGAAAGAGTGATACAACGTATCAAAAGGATAAACGATAAACGCTGGAATGTTTGCAGTGCGTAACACTATTGATGTAAAAGTGCTTTTCATTATCCATTTGAAACCATTTATCAATTTATAACAAATAACAAAGTATGGATAAGCACATCATCGGAGAGAACGCAGGGAAACTCTGGCGCTTATTAAGCACAGACGTACACCGAAAATGGACTTTACAAGAAGTCAAGGATGCAACAGGGTTCAATGACCTGGAAGCTGCCAGCGCAATAGGTTGGCTCGCACGTGAGGACAAAATCCAATTCGAACTTGAACACCACAGCACTAAGGATAAGAACGTCTTTTTATACCTTATGCTGAACGTGTATTTTTAAAGCCTGTTTAAAAATATTGCCCCCGGCGGGGTTTTCGCTGGGGGCTTCCTGCATTTGCATATATAACCTCAAAGGCAAGTCAAATCGGACGGGGTGGCGGTCGGACGGCTGAAAAGTCGAAAACGTAACACAGGCGTGTTACTACTTGTCTTTGACAAGGCATTTTTTAGGGGTGCTGGCATACAATCCGAAAGGGGCGGGAACGGCTGTTCCCGTTTGTTCTCCCTGCAACCTACAGGATATTAACCTTAAATCATTAAGTGATAAACACTATATTTAATAAACCCTTTTAGCCAACAAATTGTTATCTTTATGCGGTCGTAAACAAAAAATAAGCTTATGAAAACTGCTATGGAAAAAAAAGAAATCGGCTTAATGAGACAGATCGGTTATCTCTCTTTTGTCGTTGTTTTGTTGTATGGGCTTACGCTATTTGCGGTTTCTTGTGACAATGATGAAGATCCTCCTCTTCCTCCCGCAGTGGAAAAAGTAGTGCTGGCATTTGGTGTGGATCAGGGTGAAGGTCAGCTTTCGGCTAAACCGGAGTTGGAAAATACGGCTGCGGAAAAGATAGGAGAATTGATCTCTCCGGCTGAAATAGCGAAAGGCACAACGGTGCATTTTCGTGCTACCCATTCCAAATCATGGACAATCATGTATTGGAAAGTCAATGGCGTCATTATTCGTTCTGTGGAGCCGGAGCAGACTTTCGTCATCGATGAGCATAAGGAGGTTCGGGTTGCTTTCAAGCCTTACAAGTCACCGGAACCGGAGGGGCTGTAAAACAAACTGTGTCAGCAAAGCAATAAAATATTAATTTTGCTGACACAGTTTAATTGAATTCTCTTTTTGCTGTTCATTTGCTTTATTTCAGGACTTCGCCCTTCTCGTTGAAGAACACTTCGCTGTCCGTGCCTTCTGCATCGGTAAATGTCACCTTGTAGGTCTTTGTGCCTTCCTCGCTTTCCTCAACTGCGGCTTCCTTGATTGTCAGGTCTGCGAAATCCTTCTTGATCGTGTCCTGAACCGCCTGCGGCAGATCCTTTACCTCGATTGGCTTATAATCGTTCACCATTACCACAATCTCAACATCCGATACCATGTTGCCGGCGAATGCCACTGAACTACCCAATCCCATAACAAGTGCTACTGCAAATAATACCTTTTTCATAATCCAATCTATTTAAATATTTAACATATGGTTTCTGAAAGACAAAGAACAAACATTGTGCCAAACAAATAAGCAAGTCATATATACCTGATAATCAAAAGCATACAAAAAACACATATATTTATTGAAGAACTGTTATCTGTGTATCATTTCCACATTTTGTGGAAATGATACACAGACTTTCTATAATTGCCTCCGGCGGGGTTTTCGCCGGGGGGCTTCTTGCATTTGCATATCTATCAAAAAGAAAGCAATATCGGAGCGTTACACCATAAAAACAGCCTGCTGGCAATGACAAAATGATATTGCGTGCCTGGCTGATCGGTGCGGTTCTCCCACCATGCAGACAAATCCCGGTAACAGAATGACAAAGCGGACACCCAAAATTGCGTTAGGGATTGCAGAGTAAAGCCCACAGCCTTTAGGCGAGGACTTGGAGCGTAAAGCCCGACCGTCCCACGGGAACGCCCAAAAGAAAAAGAATCCCCCGAACATTCATCCGGGGGACATTCAGGCCGTCACGTCAATTATAATACAGATTAAGATCATCCGTACTTATCTCCTTCCCGTCCCGGAAAACAAGGCTCTTTTTCTCGATCTCCTTTCCGTTTTTGTAAACGGTCACTACCCACTGCATCGGCTCGTTCACAACGCCGTCCTCTCCGTCCACGACACCACCGGAAACGGCAAACTCGATCGCCTTTCCCGTCGTGCTTAACGTCACCTTTTCGACGGCCAGTTCTTCATCGCTTAGAATCACCGGGCTTGCGAGGCTTTCCCCCGTCGCCCCGTCTTTCAACTGCGTACCGTTGGCGACTACCACGACCGACTTAATGAAGCTGCGGAAATCTCCCGACTGCTCGATCGTTACCTCATACATCGCCCCTTTTCCTCCCGGTTCGTCGTCGTCCTTGCTGCAACCGACGAAACACAATGCCATGCACACGCATACGGCTGACAAATACAAATACTTTCTCATACCTTCAATTATTTAAGTTTATAAATAGATCACGCACCCCAGGCCGACATGGTTGTTATTCCGGAGAATGGAGTTAAACAACATTTCAAACCTGTATTCGGCAAAAAGAGCCACTTTCGGGCTTAGCAACATTTCCGGCCTTATCCCGACCTCGTACCCATACACGAAAGCCTTGCTTTTCTCCAGGTACACAAGATCGCTTTTCGCCTTGGCTTTCTGGTAGCCGATCGTCCCGGCTGCGATCCCCAGGAGCGAGAATTTCCGTCCTTTCAGGGCGTAATAGGCCAGCTCCGGGCCGACCGTCACGGTGTTTGCCTTTACCAGATCCCGGTTTAGATTCCGGTAATTAAGGTTTGCCCCCACCTTGAAAGCCTTGTACACCTTTCCAAAACCGAACGTCCCCTGCACCTGACTTTCATCCACGATATAGCCCAGCTTCACGTTCATATACTGGCTTCCGATATATTGTGCCCTGCACACGGCCACCAGGCACAAAAAGAGCGATAATACGGCAATTTTTCTCATAACCTCATTGATTTACTTGTATCGTTACATTCTCTTTCACTGGCAGACCGTAACGGCTTGAAACGGTAAACTCGATCACCGCCTGCCCGGTCGCATCCGGCCGGAACGTCACCAGGTTGTTTTTTTCCAGTGCCACGCCCTCGCCCCTTGTCGCATCATACCCGGAAATATACACCCGGCCGCTTCCCTTTACGAACCTGGCCGACGCTTTCACCCCGTAAAGTTCCGTATCAAGCTGCAAATAAAATTCCGCTTCCTCCGATACCAGCATAAGATCCGGCACGTTCTGGAAACGTATGTTTATCTCCGGGCTGGAAACTTTCAGTTTGATGCTGTCGGATCGTGTCACAAGTTCGCTGGCTACCCCCATGACGATATACGCCTCTCCCTCGGTTGCCGGGATAAAATCGAAATCCAGCCGATTGTTTGCCTTGAAATCATATTCAAACGTTTCTCCGGGGCTGTATTCGTTGTTATCCACCAGGATAACGCCGTCCCCGTCCCTGACCTCAAAGCGTGTCAATATCTGATCCCCGTTGTCCGGATCAAGATCCGAGATCGTAAGGGTGCAATTAATGGGCTTCCCCACTACGGCCGTATTGCCGTCTATACTTTTCAGCGTCACGGAAAAATCCCGGCTGACAAGTTTCAGTTCGTCGTCGCAAGACGACAAAAAGACCAAAGCGCACAAGGCGGTAACTAATTTTCTCATACGATTTATTTTATTTGTTCACGATAATACGGTCAAACAGAGCGTTCAGATCCACCCCTTTGCTCCTTAGAAAAGCGATGTATTTCACCACCACGGGGGCGGTTTCCGACTGCTCGATGTTGCAAAGCTGCTGGCGGCTGATCCCCATTTCCTCGGCAACGCTTTTCGCCGTCAGGCTTAGCCTGATCCTTTCTACTTTCAATTCATTACTTAGTTCCATAAATGAAATTTAAAGGGTTTATTCTCTTTTGGTTTTTTATCACCTCATAATGCAAATGATTCCCGGTACTTATCCCGGTGCTTCCCACGAACCCGATCACGTCCCCCTTTTCCACCTTCGCACCTTTCCGGGTGTAAATGAGTGTCAGATGTGCGTATCTGGTCTGAAATCCGAAACGGTGCGTAACGACTACCGTTTTCCCATATCCGGGCGTTTCACCTGCGAACGTCACCGTCCCACTGGCTGCGGCGTGTACGGTAGCCGCATACACCGCCGCCATATCCAGGCCTGCGTGAAACTGCCTTTCACCGCTTATCGGATGCGTCCGGTAGCCGTAACGGTCGGAGATCCGGTATTTCTCTTTCAGGGGTGCGACAGAGGGGACGAAACGGTAAATATCCCCGTCCTTTTGGACGATCCCCCACACCGGGGCGATGTCCCCGTAATCCCCTGCGGTCTGCAACACCTCCACGATCAGCGAACGTTTGTCCTGCGCCCCCACCCGGCCGACAGGGATCAGCGCAAGGATCGCAAGGCTAAATATCCTCCACATTCACGATGTCGCTGTTCTCCAGGTCAAAAAGAACGTGACGGCCTCCGTTCTTCTCGTTGATCTCGATACGGAAAACTTTCTCGTCCGGAATGGTGAACTTATCGAAAGCGATCACGTATTTCATCCGGCCGTTCCCCTCTATCCTGGGCGAATAATTCTCCGAGAACAAAGCCTGCTGATCCACTTCCTGGGATGCGGTCAGCTTGGCCGTTTTCTTGTCGATGATGTAATACCGGATATAATCTATATCATAAGGCAGTTTGCTTTTGTTCTCGATCTCAAAGGTAAACAGGAGCAAGTTATCATATATATGCAGGTTGTTCACGGAGAAAACGATCTTGTTGCGAACGATCCCCTTGTTGAATATCCCCCTTTTTGCGTTATATACCCGGCTCATGACCTGATCCCTTTCCCCGGCCGGGATAATGTTGTCGGTCAGGATCACGTTCGCCTTTTTCTCCGGCCGTTTCTCCCCTATCTCATAGACGAACGCCTCCGGCTGCTGCCGATAATCCACGTTGAACGTGTAGAACTTCCCCCCTTCGGTCGCCAGCGACACGTTTGTCTGCCTGGGAAATTCCTCCACCTTTCCCGTGGCTGCGATCATTCGCACGATATTCTCGGTATTCTCGGCCTTGCTTACCTGTATGCAGGTATCGCCGTAATCTATATAAATCACCTTTTCCGGTGCGATCAGGTGCGTTTGCGACACCTCATTCAGATAGATAGTGTCCGGCCGTATGCTCGACATATCGGGCAGGAAATAGTTCGTATGCTCCAGGCTGTCGGCATAGGTCACGTTAAACGAATAGAAAAAACCTCCCTCGGTCGCCACGCTGACGGTCGTCTGCTTGCTGAAACTTTTCCGGTTGGCCTTTATGCGCAAGATATTAGGCACGCTCTCCGGGTTATCGACGGCCACGAAGTCCGTAACGGCCTGGTTATACTTCACGGCCGAGGGGAATACAAGATGTATCGTCTTGGAATAATTCACTGCGATAGGCAGGCTTTCCACCGGGCGGATCTGCGCCCCGGCCGAGGAAACGGCCAACGCCAGGATAAAAGAACAAATAGCTTTCATTTCAGATATAGTTTATAGTTCGACTTCACGGTGACAACGACCTGGTTGTTCTTCTTCCGGAACACGCTCTTTGCCGCATTGCTCACCGCATTAACCCCCGTACTTAGAACGTCCGTCCCGTAAGAGATAACGTTCATATCGCTAACCACCTCGTCGGCCGCCTCCTTTGTCGCTTCCGCCTTGATGTTCAAGGGCACATATATACCGGGCAGTCCGTCCCTGTCGTACACGGTCTTTTGCATCTCATAGATGCTGTTCCCGATCCGGACGGATTCAACCGTTATATTGATCCTGTCCTGTGCGAGCTTCACCACCCCGAAAACGGCCGTCCCCTTGTTAATCACCATGCCGCCGGGCAGTTGCATTTCTTGGAGCGTGACAAGTTTTATCACGCTCCCGTTCGTGATCTTCTGATCGCCCGACACAATGGCCTCTATCGTGTTTCCCTTGTTCTCCGGTTCTTCCCCCGAAAAGAAACGTCCTACTGTCCTTTCAGGCTCTTCCTTCTTCGGCGTTTCCTTTTTCGGCCGGGCTTTCGCCGTTCTCCGTTTCATGGCTGCGGCCGCTTTCAGACTGTCGGCTCTCTGGTTCTGCCTTAACTGTTCCTGCAAGGCTATCACTTCCGGATCTTCCCGGTACATAGCTCCCGAACGTTCCCGGTACACTTCATCGGTAAAATTCTCGTACTCCGGCCGTCCGTCCGTATTCATCATATCGTCCAGGGTAAAATCGCTTTGCTGCTGTGCCCTAAGCGAAGTGTTCACGCTCCCGTCCTCTTCCCGGTTGTCCCCTTTCCCGGTCAGTGCCAGCGTAACGGCCAGCACCACCAGCACGAAGATCCCCAGGGATGCGAACAGGATTATTTTTGTTTTCGTGGCCTTATCCATAGTGTTACTTTTTTTCAGATTCTTGTTCTATCCGGACAATCTGCTGTATAAACTGGTTAAAGAAAAATCCCGTCACGTTCTCCGGAAATTGCGGCGTGGTTCTCACGATCTCCCCTTTCGTCCTGATAAGAAACCTTAGCTTCTGCCCCGAAACGCCGTAAATCGTCAGGGTGGAAGTGAAAGCCACCTTGTACGGCTCATTGTCCCCGGCGATCGTCTGGATGCTGTCTATCTCGCATTTATAGACCGCCCCGTTCTGCACCGCATCAAAATAGGCCTTATCATTATAATACTTTGAGAACACGGCATTCAGATCGTTCTTATTGACATAAAAAGCGGCGTGCGCCTGATTTTTTTTCAGGTTCAGGCGATCGAAGCTGTTAGCGTACCCGGTCGCCTCGGCGCACGTCTTTTTCACCAGGGCAAGAAACAGAGCCTCGCTATCCTCGGCGTGCGTTTTCAGGTACTCGCCGGATCGCTCCACCACGACCACCTTATCCAGTGCCGTAAAATTCACCACCAGTCCCCAGGCCAGCACCAGGACAACCACCACCAGGGCAAAGCCCAGGCACAATTTTAAGTTTACCGCTCCTTTGCGCTTGGCCTCGGCCAGTGTATCAAAATCTTTCAGTATATCGTCTTTATTCATAAGATCAGGATTTAAAACAGTT
The DNA here is from genome assembly GCF_033042785.2 of Bacteroides hominis. Taxonomy (NCBI): domain Bacteria; kingdom Pseudomonadati; phylum Bacteroidota; class Bacteroidia; order Bacteroidales; family Bacteroidaceae; genus Bacteroides; species Bacteroides hominis. The sequence goes on from NZ_CP178830.1 coordinate 23,340, forward strand.
CACGACAAAATTTCACGCTTTTGGCAAACAGGAAAAGTTTGAACACGAAAGCGAAAAGAAGTCCCAGCATGGTATATTTGTTCTGTCCGCACATGTGCATGATATTCTCCGCAATGATAGACCCCAGGGCGTTGGCTATCAGGAACGCCGGGATCGTCATGTAACAGACAAACAGGTTTTTCAGGTATGCGTGCGTATAATGCCTCGTTTTCTCGTCCATGTAGAGTATTACGGCTATCGGCGTGACGATCTCCAGGAGTATAAGATACAGATACCGGGCTGACGCAAAGAAGAAAAATATATATTTCGTTGCGTACAGGAGTATCGTATAAGCCGCAATATTGAACGGCAGCATGATAACCTCCTGAATCTGCTGCCCTACCCAGTTATGCCGCCTTTGCACGTCCTCGATATAGTCCTTTGTAAAGGTTACGATCGCCTCGTCAATGCTTAGATCCACGTCCTCCTGATAATGGCTTATCAATTCGTTCTGAAGATTTCCAAGTGCCGTTTCCACGATCGTAAAGGCGAACGGTGCGACCATGATAATGGCGAACACATAAATATAGATATAGAACAGTTTGAAGAACTGTTTCATATCGACGGGCTTGTCCCCCTCGCTAAAGGCCTCTTTCCAGGCCGTCACGAACTTTTGTATCACGATGATAACGGCGATAAAGGAACAAAGGGCGATGATCCCCTGGCTGACGCCGTTCATCTTGACGGCCTCGTATGCGCTAATCACATTGTCGATCACTTCCATAGGCTCACTTCTTGGCTGTTGATTTCAGGGCTGCGATCCGTTTTATAGCGTCATTGACCGTATTAAACCTCGCTCTCTCGTCGAGCATCTTGTCCCGGTTCTCTTTCAGCTTGTTATCCAGATCCACGATAATTTTTATCCTCTCCCCGTCGGTCATGCTCACCGAGGGCGATATGATCGTCCGGATCAGGTCAAAGGAAAGCACGCTTTCCTCCATGATCTTGTTCAGCACGTTCGTATATTCCCCGTATGCCTCCTGTCCGGTAAACACGTCCGACCGGGTGCACTCTTTCGCCGCCAGTTCCAACATTTCCCCCTGCATGGAAAGCACCTGCAACACCATTTTAGAGTTTTTGATAACCCCGTTCACCTGCCGGTACAGATCCAGGCTCTTAGTCAGTATGTCCCTGGATTCCCCCAGCACTTGAAACTGTTCGTATGCCTGTTTAAGTTCTTTCGCCCAGGTTATCTGCGATAGCTGCGTCAAGGCCGGATCGGACACCACCCACTGGCCGAACGCCGTACAGTAAAAGCACATCATCACAAGCAAACTACATAGACATTTCCGTTTCATAACTTTTCTGTTTTAATTGTTTATACTTCTCTATGGCCGTTTCCATGCTTCCGGCCTCCTTGTAAATCTCCTGCAATTTGTTCCATTTCTCGCCGTCGGTCTGGAATGCAAGCAATTTTTCCGGTGAAAGCTCCAGGCGTACCACCGTTGCATAACTATCCATAAACCGGATGAATATCTCCGAATACGGCCGTACCCCTGAAAAGTCGTTACGGATCGACTTCATCAGGTTTACGTGGCTCCGGTTCTTGATATGGAACGCCTCTACCGTCTGGTCGTAAACGATCTCGTTGGCCGGAAGCACGTATAAGAGTTGCGTATTGGCGATAATGCCTTTCGTGTACTCGTTATCGGGAAGCTGCGCCAATGACTGGACGATCGTACCCACCGCCCCGTTTTCCTTGCGGAGTTTCTGGTAACAGAACGCCACCGTCGAATGTATGTCCGCACCTGAAAAGGTGTCCTTTATAGACTGGCTTTCTGCGTACTCGTCAAAGATCAGCATCCCCCTGACGGAACGATCCGAAAGGATCTTGTTCTCTATCGTATCGAAAAGGATTGTCATAATGACGGAAATCAGGAACGGATCTTTCTTTATCTTCGTCAGCTCAAAGACGATAAAATCCCGGTTCTGCATATCGTTCTCCAGTGGGGACGGCTTGCACACGTTCTCATAAAATCCCCCCGGCATAAATTCCGAACACACGTGCAGGAAGCTGTCTATATCGAAGTATTCCGGCAGGATATTCAAACGCTCATACAGTTTTTTCCCCTCTCTTTGGACGTACCTGTAAAAGTCCGGGAAACAATGGCCGTCGGGAATATCCTCGTAATAACGGCAAATGATCTTTGTCAGCGAAACAACTTGTTTCGTGTCCTCCATGATCGCCTTAGACCGCCAGAATTTAAGCACCAGGTTTACAAGCGTCTTTATCTTCTCGTTGTCCGGCTGCTTCCCGGCCGTATAGAACGGATTGATCCCCAACGGGCTGCTGCCGTCATAATCAATATGCAGCGACCTGTCCGGGTACAACTGCGAAAGCTGGTAAAAGCTCTTTCCGAACTCGACGACGATCTGTTTATAATTCTGCTCGATGTTCTGCTGGATGATGTTCAACGACGTAACCGACTTTCCCCCACCCGTCGATGCGACGATAATCATGTTACGTGCCGGAATGCGTTTCTTATCTGCGTCCCAAACGTCCTTTCGAATCGGTGTTTGATACAGCCGTTCGTTAAACAAGATCCCCTCCTTGTCGCTGCGGAACGTAGAGTAATTGATCCCCATGCAGAGCGACGAATGCAGATCCGAAAGAAACAGGTAGTCCGGATTCAGGTTGTTTTCCCGGCCGATGATCGAGCCTATAAAGATATTATAAAGCCCCTCGTAACTTGGAATGTAATATTTAAACCCGGCGTTCGTGAAAATCATTTTTACCTGTTCCGTCTGTCGGTTCAGGATCGTTTCGTCATCCTCCAACAGCAACACGTTCAGGTGCGTTTTGCAAAGCACGTTTTCCTCGTTGATGATCTCCTGCTCATACGAGGCCAGGCCGTCATAACGGCTTTTTATGGCCTTGTCAAACTCCCGGTAACGGCCGAACAGCTTCACCCTCTCGGCCAGTTCCTCCCGGTAGCTTCCCCCGGCGAATTTCCATATCTGGTTTACCACATGGGAACAGGGCACATGAACGCCGATCCTTTCCAGCATCGACATATAAAGCTGGCTGTTTGCCTCCTGCAAAGTGCTGTCCGTAACATATACTTTCATCCTGTCGGGCAGATACCTTTCATCACAAACGGCAAAGAATATCCCTTTCTTCTGCCCGATCCTTATCATATCGGAACACTGTATATCCCTTAGTCCCTCGTCGTCATGGAAACCGTTCACGTACCGGAAAAGGTGCTGTTTCACCTCGGCCACGTTCAACGGCCGGATCTGCGTGCCACGGATATTCCGGATAATGGAAACTGCACTCTCCACCGATTCCAGAAACTCGGCCAGCCTGTCCCGGTCTGCCTTCGCCAGTTTCTCGCTATACGCCAACGGGTTGGCCTGGTACGCTTTTTCAAGGCTTTGCAGTCCCGAAAGCGTAAAGGACAATATGCAGAAGTGATGCAGGTATTCCCGTCCGTCGAAATACTTCCTTTCGGCCGTCTGTATATAGCCCTCCCCCTCGATCACATATTCCGGCTTGAATTTCCTGCGTAAAAACACGTCCTGCTTATGTATAAACCCGGTTCGGACATACTGGAAAGCCCGGAATAACTCGTTATGCCTTTCCTCCAGATCCGAGCGATCCAGCGAATAGGCCTCCGGCAATTCCAACAGGTAGGAAACGGATATTTCGCCGGATTTGGTAAGTATGGAAGATCCTACCGTATCCAAGATACAGTACGCTTGCGCTGCCGATATTTTCATAAAAAGAGTGTTTACAGGCTGTTTAACAGATCCTTATTCGATATGACAAATACCTGTCTTTTGAACTTGCCGAACTTGCGCTGCATGGAAAGGTTGATAAAGACGATCCGCAAGACCACAGAGGCGAACGCCCCGGCCACCAGCGAAACGATAAAGGCCAAAAAAGATCCCTCCCCACTCATGGCACTTGTCAGGAAGCCCACGACAAAAAGAACAATCACAGCCAGGATAATACAATAGATGCAAAAAAACTTCGTTCTCATTCCATGCACTTTCAGGGGTGTTTCCAGCCCCTTTCTAACCTGGAAGTCCATTAGAGGGACATTTTAAGTTTGCTATTGATAAGTGCGATAACGGCTGCAATGATCGCAAGCCCGATGATGATGTAACCAACTACCCAGAGTAAGTTTACAATACCCTCTTTTCTTGTTCCCTGTCCGTCCCGGTCTATAATCTTATCATAATTCATCACCACACCGATCCCCACTCCCACGATCAGGAGCATGGCGATCACCGGAACGGCATAATCACTAAGGAATGTGTTTACTTCATTTCTGATACCTCCAGTAGCCTGGAGCAAGATAAACAAAGGCGTTTTCATAAGGAGTTTATTTTTAAGTATTTAAGTAAATAAATTCTTATCCGGCCAATCCAAAAACAACCTTTGCTATTGCACTGGAGTTTCAAACTGGAGTGTATTTATACAATTATATTGTACAAAATCCATTCCAATTTGACATAATACACTACTGTTTTAATAAATACACTAATTATCAAACTTTTATAATTTTACCCCTTTTTTATATTCCACAAAAAAGTGTGGAGTTGTCCCACACTTTGTAGAATGTCGCCACACTTCCCTTGTTATTCAATGCCTTGTATATCCCTTATGATCTGCTGGTAATTTTCCTCTATATCCGAGGCCAGTACGGGATGCACGATCGGAAGCGGATCTTCCTTGTCCTCGTACATTTCAAACCTCAAATGAAAGTTCCTCATGTTGGAATGTGCCGCACTCCCCACGAACTCGCCCGATTTCAGGCTGGTAAAGAAATTCGTGTCGTATATTTCCTCTTTCTGCGTGGAAACTGTACGGCTGCGGTTCTCCCCTCCCCGGCTGCTTCCGGTGGTCTTTGAAACCCTCTGCCTCTCCTCTTTTCCAAAAACAAGCGGGTAGCTTTTCAAGGCCTCTATGTCCTTTGTCCGGCCAAAGAACTGGTTCCCGAAATTGGATTCTATCGAACTGCGGTCATATTTCCCGTATATCTTCTCGATCTTCGCCGCCGACTGCGTGAGGAAAACGAAACTGCAAAGGTATTCCCTTAGAACGGACGGCAGTTTCTCGAAATCGGCGATCCGGAACGTGGTCGCTTCATCCAGAAAGTAGAAGAACGGCACTTTGTTCGCCAGCGTGAAACGCCGGGACGAAATGGAAAGCATGAGCGATATAACCGGGGAAATCAGGTTTTCGATCTGATAGGCGTTCGATACGACAACCAATTTCGGACATTCCGGATCTATCAGGTTAAAGTCGAAATCATTTCCGGAAAGGACATAACACACCTTTTTTTCGTTGGCGAGCGTGCTTAGACTGTTGGTAAGGCTGCTTAGATAGCTGCTTTGCGTCTTGGGGCTGTCCTTTGCGTCCAGGAATGCCCCGGCCAGTACCCGGCTCTGGTGCTTGCCCTCCAGGAACGACGTTATCCGGACAGTTCCGGCCGAACAAATGAAATTAACGATATGGGGTATCGTGCAAAACTGCGGATAATCGTTATAAAACCGGATCGAAACGCCCCTTAATATCCCCAACGCCCCGTTAAACCACTCGTCCCGTTTGCCGTCCTTTCCCTGGTAGGCGGTCAGCATATCATCCATTAGCTGCAAGAACAAGGTTTCATTCTTCACCACGGAAGGACGTATCGGATTTGTCCGGTGCGTCCGTTCCATATCCGTGAAACTGATCTGGAAGCACCCATAAGGGTAATTATGTTTTTTTACCAGGTGTACGGCTGTCCTTGCCAGATCGAAATCCTTGTAATTATAGACAAATCCGGCAAACCCGGCCTGTATATACTGGCTTAACAAGGGCTTTCCTATGCTTTTGGTCTTTCCGGAGTTCGCCCCACCATAGACCAGGAAATTATCGAACGGATCGGCAAAGGTTATTTTCCTCCCTCCCCCGGCCGACAGTTCAAAACGGTATTTCTGTCCTTTTTGCTGCTGTTTCCCGGAATTTGGAAGCAACAGCACAACAACGATGATCCCCACCAGGCAGGCGATCCCTATAATAATATACATCATCATATCATAACTCTTTAAACGGGTTTAGAAAACTGCCGATCTGTTTTATCAGCATCATTTTTATATTAGCCGGGTTCTGTATAAGGCTGACGGCCTTTTTCACGTTGCCTACAAGCATCCTTTCCGTCCGGAAGCTATCCCCCAGGATCTCGTTTATCAGCTTTTGTTTGGCCTTACCACCGATAAACCCGACCGTCTTGTCTGCGCTTCGGTGCGTTCCCCTTTCCCTTTCCCGGCCTCCGGTATCTTTGGCGTACCCGGTAAAGGCAAGCAAATCCCGGCGTTCCATAAAGAAAGAACTTTCCCCCTTGATGTAGGTATAGTTTCCGGCCTCGTCCCTTTCGATCGTATATCCCCTCTCCCTCATGGCCTTGTTTATCTGCCTTACCGTCCGGTATTCGGGATTTGCCAGGCACTCCCTAAGATCCTCGTTCCTGACTGCGTACCCATGCTTGTATCGGTCTATCAGATTGATCTCATTCTCGTATGCGTATTTCCGGATCGCCGAAATCGGCACATAGGTTTTCGTTTCCCTATCAAACAGTACATCATAAGACACCTCTTTAAGCTCTTTCCTGTATTTCACCGGATCGGGTTCAGGCATGGGCGTTTCCGCTTCGTTTTCCGTTTCTTCCGGATGTGCCTCGCTCCCCGGCGTTTCCTGCTGTGGCTGCTGCGCTTCCTCCTTTGTTTCCGGCTTTCCGGTCACGCTTTTATCCTCTTCCGGCTCGATCGGCACTTTCTGGTATGTCAGGAAAGAAATATTCTTGGCTTCCAGGCCGTTTTCCCGGTAGGCCACGCCCTCCTGCTTGTACTTGTACAGGTTAAACCGTTCGATAATGCCCTCCATGTGGCGGCTCTCCAGTTTCGGATCGGCGAATTTTTTCAGATCCTTGTGCCGTATGCTCACCCGTTCACCCTCCCGTGAAAAGGAATGTACCCCTTTCCGTACCTTATGCGTGTAGCCTTGTTCTTTCATGGCTACGACAATCTGGTTAGCGGACGTAAAACGGTAGTTCTCCAACAGGTTTTTAAGCTCCGGGTTCTTGATCTTCTTCAAGACGGCTTCGGCCGTCGGTTCGCTTTTCACCAGGTTTATTTGATGCTCGTATGCGAACTGCCGGACGGTGGCGAACGATACCGTCGTATGGTTTTGTTCATCATAAACCACTTTATAAGCGACCTCTTTCAAGGCCTTTTCCCCCTTCTGTGCTTCATCTTTTACATATGTCGAGAAACTTATATCCTTTACCTGCAAACCGTTCTCCCTGTACCCGGCCGGGTTCGCCTCGTACTTTGTCAAGTCGAAACGTTCCGTTATGCTTTTTAGCTGCTCGTCAGACAGAGGTTGTTCGAACGCTTTCAAGAGCCTGTGTTCAACCTGGAACACTTCACCCTCCCGTGAAAAGGAATGCACCCCCTTCCTTACCTGGTGCGTGTAACCTTGTTCCCTCATGGCTGCGACGATCTGGTTTGCCGCCGTAAACTGCTCGTCCTGCAATATCCTTTTAAGCTCCGGGTTCGTGATCTTCCCGATCTCGGCCGATACCTGCGGACGTACATAAGTTTCCCCCTCTTTGGCCTGGTAATCGAATTTCCGGTTAAAACATTCCTGTACCCTGACTTTCCAGCCCTCATGTGAAAAACCCCGTTTCACCGTCCCCCTGCCCTCCAGTTCCCAGGTGTTCCCGGCCGATTTAGCCCCCGGAGAAAGTTTCACTTTCCCGTCCAGGCTCTTGCGTGAAACGATTACGTGAACGTGTAAGTTCAGACCGGGTTTAGGCTCTCCGATCCTGGCGATCCCCTGTTTCACCTCTTCATCTTCCGGATGATAGGATCGTTCCGTTTCCACACGTGCGTAATACATGAGATCCTGGCCTCCCCTAATATTGTCCCGTCCGAAGTTCAAGGCGTATTCATCCATAGCCGAACGGGTGAACGCCTCCAGCTTTTGGAAAACCTCTTTTTTCTCCTGTGGTGTAAGTTCCTTAAAATCGTCCACTTTCCGGCCGATAAGGTGCATTTGTTCCGACTGCGACGGATTGAGCGAAAGCATGAAGAATTTAGCGTCGTTAGCCCCTAACGCCTTTTTGTTCCCGTCTATATCCATAATTACCCGTTCGGGTGAAATATCCTGCTCCGTATGGGAGAAAAAACGCTGTCCCTCCCCCGTTTCCTTTTCCAGATAACGCACCAGGTCGTGACAGCTTCCCGTATTTCCGCTTTTCACGTCCTCGGCCGGGTGTACTTTGGCAAACATAGGCTTATCTCTTTAGTTCGTCCTTTAACCTTTTCACCCACATATCCAGCGTATTACGGTCTATCTCATAAACCGTATCGTTGAATGTCGGTATCTTCTTCACCTCGTCGATACGCTCCACGATCTCCAGGATCTTGTGCGTATTGCATCCGACGGCCGGAGTTCCTTTCTCCTGCCGGGCTATTTCGAGATCCGTTTGCAGTTTCCCGGCCTTCTCCCGGTTTTCCCTGGCTTCCTGTTCCAGTTGCTTGGAACGCTCCAAAAGTTCCTGTACCTGTGAGATGTGCATATATTCGTCCGGATTGTCCCCCGGCGTTTTCACTTCCCCGACAAGCGACAAAAGGAGTTGTTCGATGTTTTTCAGCCTTACGTTAGTGGATTTCTCAATGCCCCGGACAACTTCGATCACCCGGCTTGCCTGCTCTTTGGCCGCAATGTTCGGCGGCATTACATTCGACTGCGGGGTGATCCCCGTTGTTTCAAAATAGAGTAACATTTCGGCCACGAACGCATCGTGCGATTTGTTTCCTTTCAGCATATCAAGCCTAAACCTTGTACTCTCCTTTATACGGATAGACGTATCTTTACTTGTTGTTGCCATAATTTCACGTATAGGGGTTTGCATACATAAATATCGGCTACAATATACTATAATTCAATGAATTATCAAAATAATGTATGCAATATGTATGCAATTCGCATACATATAAACAAGTAAACAGTTATATATCAGTGATTTAGAAAATCAGCATTGGACTAAGTCCAATGACTGTTAACTCACTTTGGTAAACCGTCGTTCTCTCTCTCCTTGCTTCGCTCGTCGCTCCTGGAACGCTCCGCACGGCTTCGCTCCAATACATCAGACACCCAGCCCCCAAAATGCACATTACAAATGTACACCGCCCCCCAAAAAAGTGTACATTTGTAAAACGGCGGCAATCGTTCCGATCACCTTATATTTTACAACACAAAAACAAAATTTTACACATTTTAACGCGCGGAAAAATCGCACTAAAGAAACGCTTCGCTCATTTTTTCTCCGTTTCTCATTTTCCGTTTTCAAAATGCACATTTTCCAGCCGTTTTTGAAGCCTGTGATTCCCTAAGATTTTCCTTCTTTGTGAGAATAGTCTTTGTAGAGGTTCTTTGTAAGAAAGCGTTTTTTCATTTATAATTAACTGAAATACAAATCGTTATAAGTGAAAAGACACAACCTAAAATACTCATTTTACTAAAATCCGAAGGGGGAAAATACTTATTTTACTAAAATTACCCCCTCCAATAAATACCCATTTTACTAAAGGTTACAATAAAAAGTACTTGGTATTTTTTGGCGGTATCTTTTATTTCTTTAACTTTGTCCCGAACTCAAAAAAAAAAGCCT